>NZ_CP081299.1:3852500-3875000 GCF_019711195.1 Dyadobacter sp. NIV53 | reverse complement strand
TTGCTGGCGATAGATATCTGTCATGAAATTAATATTCAGCCTGAGAAAATCTATGAGTTCACAAGCAGAATCTATTTCTGCCTGATAGGCATTTTTTGATTGTCCGAGCATCGTAGCTGCATTGATCTCTGCTCTATAGGGCCCGGCTATTAAATCAGCTGCTTTTAAAAATATAGCAGCACGCTGCTCCCAATTCATCACTGACCATTGTTTTCTTGCTTCTAGTGCCGCTTCAATAGCTTTCTTTACATCTGCCTCGTTACCTTCATGAAAATAACCCAAAATATGCTGGTGATCATGAGGAGGATTTATTGTCCGGCGATTTTGTGAGAAAACCTCGTCACTACCTATATATTGTGGAATTTCAATAGTTTTTGATCTTGCTTCACTCAACGCCTTTTTTAACATATTTCTCTCAGAAGTACCTGGAGCATAAGATTTTACCACCTCGTTTTTTACAACAGGCACATTAAAAATACCTTTTGACATATCGTTAATAATTAAATTAAAATAATTTTACCGTAATATATTTTATCTCCTAAGTATGAAAGCAAATAACTGTTTATTCGTTGCTGGTTAATTATCTAACAACAACTCCTTGACATAAGATTGTTCAGATATTAAATTTTCTTCCTTCGGCAAGATATGTACTTTTCTCAAATTAGATTCTTATGCATCTCATCCGCAGGTATTTTAACTAAATTTGCATTATTCAAGCGATCTTACTTTATACATAATGCTATTTTACAGTACTAAAACCAAAGGGCTCAAAGCTTCTCTTGAAGAAGCGGTATTTAGAAGTTTACCACCGGATAACGGACTTTATATGCCAGAGCACATTCCACAGATTTCATCAGATTTTTTAAATACGATTGAATCAAGATCTTTCAAGGATATTGCGATTGAAGTAGCTTACACATTGTTAGCAGAAGATATTTCAAGAAAAGACATTGAAAAAATTATTGAGAGCTCTTACGATTTTGAGGCTCCGGTAGTACAAATTACTCCTGATGATTATGTCTTGGAGTTATTCCATGGCCCTTCCATGGCTTTTAAAGACTTTGGAGCCAGATTTATGGCTGCCTTAATGTCTTATTTTTTAGTAAGATCCCAAAGAGAAATACAAATTCTGGTTGCTACATCCGGAGATACTGGTGGCGCAGTTGCGCAAGGTTTCTACAAGGTTCCGGGCATATCAGTTACTATTCTTTATCCGAGTGGTAAAGTAAGCGATATTCAGGAAAAGCAGTTGACTACACTTGGCCATAATGTAACTGCCATAGAAGTGGACGGTACTTTTGACGATTGCCAGAAACTGGTGAAAGAAGCATTCCTGGATAATGAACTTACTTCCAAATTTAACCTGGCATCTGCAAATTCGATTAATATAGCCAGACTCATTCCACAATCCTTCTATTTCTTTTCGGCTTATGCGCAGCTCAAAAAATTAAACAAGCCTTTAGTATTTTCAGTACCAAGCGGAAATTTTGGAAATTTAAGTGCGGGCCTTCTGGCTTACCGGATGGGATTACCAGTTCAGCAATTTTTAGCTTCAACAAATCTGAATAATTCTGTGCCACGATATTTGGATAAAGGAGTTTTTGAACCCTTACCTTCTATCGAAACTATTTCCAATGCAATGGATGTAGGTAATCCAAGTAACTTTATACGCATGACCCGTTTTTTCAATGACGACTGGAATCTGGTACGTGAAAAAATTTCAGGTTATTATTTTGATGATGAACAAACGCAAAAAACAATGCGTGAAGTTTTTGGAAATACTAATTATGTACTTTGTCCTCATACGGCCATAGCTTTTAAAGGTCTTCAGGAATATCGTCTCGAAACATGTGGAAATTTTGTGGGTATATTTCTTTCAACTGCTCATCCGGCAAAATTTATTGATTTAGTAGAAGAAACGCTTGGTAAATCAATTGACATACCGGAAAGGCTTAAATCATTGCTTTCAATCGAAAAAGTGTCAATAAAAATGAAGCCATCGTTTAATGACTTTAAGATGTTGCTAATGAATGATTTATAACAATAAAATATCATTTCGTAACGCCTTAGAATTAATTACAAGCAATCATCCGCATTGCCCACCGCAAATACTTAATTCTCATAAAACAAAAAAGAAGCCGAAATGGCTTCTTTTTTGTTTTATGAGAAAATTATTGATTTACGACATCTCCTCTAAGTAATCTAAATCTTTTTCTTGCATCTGCAACAAAAATGCTTCCGGGATATTTTTCCATCAGTTCCTGAAACAATTTCATGGCCTCGTCTTTATCATTAAATTTTTCCTGATATAATTTTGCGGTTGCATACAAAGCATCATCTCCTAAAATATCAACGCTGTATTTTTCTGTCAGTAATTTCAGAGTAGCCAAAGCTTGCTTGTTGCTGTCAAGTTTCATATATGTCTGAGCTGTCAGCCATAAAATTTCATCTGATAAACTATGGCTCTGATATTTTTTATAAAGACTTTTTAATGTGTCGATCGCTGCATACTTTTTATTTTGAAAAATTAGAAGCTCCACATTTGAATATTCCTTCATAGCAGTTTCAGAACTATCCAAACCGGTGTTATCCATAATCAGTAAACCCAGGGAATTAGCATCATTAGCAATTTCGCGCGAAGTTGCTTTTTTCAAAATATCCAAAACAGCCTTGGCCAAAACGAAATCTCCTTTGTAATAATGTAGCTTAGCATTGCGTAATTTGGCATCATAACCCAACAAATCATCCTTTTGAGATTTTTCAACCTGAGAGTAAACCAACGTCGCCTCCCAGGGTTGTCCCTGTAACAGATAAATATCTCCCAGATCCAGTTTACATTTATCTATAAAATTCTTTTCCTGTTTACCTGCTTCTATGGCTGTTTCTAATATTTGAATCGCTTTTTTAAAGTTGTCCAGATAAAAAGCGTTTAAAATAGCCATGTTACGAAGAGCTTCAACAGTCCTGACATTAATTCCCAATTCGTCTACCAGCTGCTGATATTGACTAAGTAACTTTTCAACTTCATTACGGTTTATAGGATAGGTGTTCTTTACTTGTTCCTCACGTGAAAATATGGCCATACGGCGTGCAACAGGATAGAGCTGGCCTTTTGGATATTCCTTAACCAGGTAATCGAATATAGCTCCGGCATTGGCATAATCCAGATTTTGCAAAGCCAGCATTCCGAGGTTGTAAAGCCTGGTACCATTATGCTTGAATCTTTTGTCCAGGGATCTCTCCTGAATAAATGCTTTATAAAAATCCTTTTTTTGAATTTGATACCAAATCAGCAATTCATTATAAAAACCTTCATTTGGGAATTTCTGAATTTTCTCATACAAAACCTTTTCAAGCAGTGCCTGTTCTTTTTCATCTTTTGTAAAATCCTGAAGCATATTCTGAACTACTTCAGTATTCTGATACCGGGTACCATATGACAGCAATTCATCAATCATTTTCTCAGGCTGATTCAAATCTCTGTAAACACTTGCCAGCTCTAATTGAAAGAGATCAGTTCTTTTCACACCATCTCTGGCAGCTAACAGAATATCTCTTGCCCATTCTGGTTGACTCGTAGCTCTGTATTCATCAGACAACTCCCTTTTGAGATCGATTCTACCTCCTGATGAGGTAAGTACCAGTTCATTCTTTTTAGTAGCCTCCTGCACCTTTCCTTGTGCATTTAGCGACGTTGCCCAATACATATAATACCACGCAGCATTAACATCATCATTTTTTACCTGTTTTTTAAAAAACTGTTCTGCATCTCCCCAGGTTTTTGTTTTAATTACACAGCTTGTATAATTTTTTAAGGCAGATCTTTCAAAAGTCTTTTTCAGCATCGCAGTGTAAAAGGACATTGCCTTTGCGCAGTCATTTGTTTTGAAATACTCTTCTGCCATTTCTTTTTCGCTTTGCCCGAACGTCGCCGCCCCGGAAAGAAAAGTAACTATCACAATTAGCCCCCAAACCTTTTTCATAATAGATAAAAAAAATTATTGTTTATTTATCTTCTTCTTTAGCGCTGTGGATATGTGTACAAAAGAGTTTCCCACTTAAGATTAACATACTTATCCACAATTTGTGGATAAGTATGTGGGTTTATCCACTAGTAGTTTATTTCAATATCCACATTTAATATCCTGATTTACAATATAGGAATTTAATTATATACAATCCATTGTGGACAATTGTAATTCAAAGCTTAAATTATTATCCACACTTTCTACAGTGTATTAACGAGGTGTTAACTTATTTATAGATGCAGGTTATACACTTTAGATCGCCAACCGAAACTATATCCACATAGAATAAGGGTTATCCACACAATTGTTAACAAAATTTCCTGTTTTATGCACAGAAATTTGAGGTTATACACATAGTTATCCACACAAAGTGCACAACAAAATTTACTATTTTGCTTTTGGAATGCTTATGTTGACATCGTTTAATTCAAAATTGCTTTTGATAAGTATTTTTTCGGGAAGGTAAATAATTGGTTCCGGCTGAATATCTTCATCAATCTGGCCAGTGTCCCACCGCCTGTTATTATTAATGTCAAGAATTAAGCGCAGAAAATATTTTCCCTGTGGAATTTGACGAAAAGTGTAAGGTGAAGAATAAACTGAATGGAAGACTTTGTACTGCTCGTCAAGCAGCTCTACAATAAAATGGGTAGAAGTATCTGCATTAATAACATTGCCATGTACTATTCCATAATTTTCTTCATTTAACAAAGGGTGTTTTAATAAAATTCTGGGTAATGTATCTCCCTCAACACTAATGATACTTCCTTTTGGTATTTCCCATTTGATACTGTCTTTGGCAAATGACTGAGCCGTGATTGTTAGTTCACTATGATATACATTCCATTTCCACTTTAAATTATTAAGTGTTTCGTGTGTGAGACTATCTGTAACCAGGCTAATATTCTGGTCGTTTATTGTCTGTATCGGTTTGTTAAATAATAGGGTATATGTGAAGTTAGATGACAATGGTTTATTCTGTTCCGGCTTCGAACTCATCGTTAACTGATCACGCTGCCTTTCTTTTCCGCGTTGTGGTAAAAAAGCTATTTTTTGATTGAAAGTTTCTGATTTACCAAGTGAATCAATAGCCAATATTTTAATAAATGTAGAATCGGGATGAGGCTGAACGTTGAAGAATTTTATCTGTGTTCCATTTTCAGGTAAATATGGAAGAGAATCTTTATTCGTAAAAGTTACATTGATTTTTTCTATTGCCTTGTTAAATACCACTGTGTAATTATTAACTTTAGGAATAGTCCGCTGTACTTTTAACGGTGTATTATCTGATAATGCCATGCTGATTTGATAGTTGAGCGAATCGGATCCGGCATTGATTGGTTTAGTAAGAAAACCAATTCGTTCATCTTTAGCATTGAAAAGCATGTTTCTGCTTTTATCATCAATTGCAATCAGGCGGTAGTCTTTAATTTCTACGTTTTCTATACTAAATATTCCACTGCTGTCTGTTCTGGAAAAGTAATATGGTTTTTGTTTAGCGGTATTTAAAGTATCACTTACATGATATAACCCTACCAGTACATCAAGTATAGGTTTATTGGTTTTTACATCTTTTACAACGCCATAAACACGTCCGGAGTCAAGAGAACTTCCGGTACTAAATACCAGTTTTAAATTTTTTGCCGGATTACGCTCTGCAAAGTCTTTAATTGCATCACCGAAATTGAGCGTGTAAGTGGTGCTGTCTGCAAATTTCTTTTTTAAAATTTAGTACTACGGATGTTCCGTTGAGTTTATAGGTATAAGGATTATCTGCTTCCGGAGTAATGATTAGTTTGGAAGCTATATTGTCAACGATTACATATTCATCGAAATAGAGCTCGACCTTGTTTTCTTTAAAATTGAGAGTTTTATTAACTGGAATACTTTCCGTTAGATTGGGTGCAATAGAATCTTTTTTACCACCTGTCGGGGATACGACCTGGGCACAACGACCAAATACTATTAAGCAAAGAATAGCGAAGCAAATTGTTTTTATCATTACTGTAATTAAATAAAACCCTCAATACGTAATTACTGTATTGAGGGTTGGTTATAGATTGTAGAAGACGGTTTATTTCTTTTTAATAATGTAAATCAGACTGGATGTATTCATTCCTTCCGGTTTTACAGAACGGCCTTTTAAATTCGAAACAATGCCGGTTTTGATACTGTCGAAAAGATTAATTCCCTTGTTTTTATATTTAGTACTAAGCATTCCGACGTAAAAGGAATCAAACCACATTGGAAGTACCCTGACTACGCTTAAACCGTGGTATCCCATCAGGTTTTTCATCGTAGTTTTTGTAAAATGGTATAAATGCCGGGGAACATCATATGCAGCCCAGAAACGACCGTATTTTTCGGCATCATGTGACTGAGGATTTGGAACAGCAATGATAATTTTTCCGTCCGGATTCAGATGTTTTGCCAGCCAGTCAACGGTTTCATTTAGCAGATGAACGTGTTCAAGAACATGCCAAAGTGTGATAATATCAAATGATTTACCTTCCAGATTTTTATCATTAATTGTTTCAAAAATGTACTCTCCTACCCGTTTTTCTGCTATGTCCCTGGCTCCATTATCGGGTTCGGTTGCAGTTATATTCCAGCCGTTTTCTTTACACGCCTGAATAAAATTACCTGTTCCGCATCCTATATCGAGCAGTGTTCCTTTCTTTCCGGAAAGTGAATTGATCATTTTCACTTTTCCTCCTATGGTATAATCCCGAACTGATGTATATACTTTACTCATCATATTTTTGGATTCATCATGATGAGAAATGTATTCATCCGACTGATAATACCTTCCAATTTCTTCTTGTGAGGGGCGTGGATTGGTAAACAGAAAATAGCAGGAATTACATTGTTGTATAGTAAATTCTTTATGCGATACTGTATAATCTTCCACGTTCAGGTAATTACTGAAACTTGAAGCGTGGCAAACCGGACAATCTTTGAGTGTTTCTAATGGCATTTATCGTCCTATAAAAAGCATTAATACTGAAATATCAGATTGGCTGACACCACTGATTCTTGAGGCTTGTCCTATGGTTCCCGGCCTTGTACGTTTAAGTTTTTCCCTTCCTTCATAGGATAAAGAACTTACAACGTCATAGTTGAAATTATCTATAATATTAAGATCTTCCAGACGATTCATTTTTTCAACTAGCAACATTTCTTTCTCGATATAACTATCATATTTAAGATGGATTTCTGCCTGATGTAAGGAATCGGATCCATACTTTTCAAGAAGACCAGCCACAACCGGGCTTGCTTCTGATAATTGTTCGATTGAAATTTGGGGACGTTTCAATAATTGAGTCAATGTACTTTTCTCTCTTATTGGTGAGGTTCCTAGTAATTCCAAGCCTCCGTTTATTTCTTCAGGTGTAAGTTTTGTTTGTGAAAAAGCAGAAATAATTTCTTCAACATCTTTGATCTTTTTTCTCACATTTATTACCCGCTCCTCTTTCGCCAGTCCAATTTCAAATCCTTTTTCTGACAAGCGTATATCTGCATTGTCCTGCCGAAGCAGTGTTCTGTATTCAGCCCTGGAAGTAAACATCCGGTATGGTTCCTCTGTACCTTTATTAACCAGATCATCTATTAGAACGCCAATGTAGGCTTCGGATCTTTTCAGTACAAACGGAGTGAGATCTTTTACATTTCTGTGTGCATTGATTCCGGCCATTAGTCCCTGGCAAGCCGCTTCTTCGTATCCGGTTGTTCCATTAATCTGGCCGGCAAAAAACAGGTTCTTTACCAGGTGTGTTTCTAGTGTTGTCTTTAATTGTGTTGGTGGGAAATAATCGTATTCAATTGCGTATCCAGGCCTGAACATTTTTGCATTTTCAAATCCTGGTATTTTACGTAAAGCAGCATACTGGACATCTTCGGGTAAAGAAGTTGAGAAACCATTTACGTACACCTCTACGGTATCCCAACCTTCGGGCTCTACGAAAATCTGATGACGATCTTTATCTGCAAAACGATT
Organism: Dyadobacter sp. NIV53; assembly: GCF_019711195.1. Classification (NCBI taxonomy): domain Bacteria; kingdom Pseudomonadati; phylum Bacteroidota; class Cytophagia; order Cytophagales; family Spirosomataceae; genus Dyadobacter; species Dyadobacter sp. NIV53. Next base: position 3,866,975 of record NZ_CP081299.1, on the reverse strand, counting down.
GATTTTGTCTTCAACAGATGGGCAATACCTTGGACCTATTCCTTTAATCCTTCCTGAGAACATCGGCGATTTTTCAAATCCGGTTCTGAGAATTTCGTGTACTTCTGAATTGGTATAAGTAATCCAGCAGCTCCGTTGTTTGATTAATGGTTTTGTATCGGTGTAAGAAAATTTACTGGGGTTTTTGTCTCCCGGCTGTTCTTCCATTTTTGAATAATCAAGTGACCGTCCGTCTACACGTGGCGGTGTTCCTGTTTTCATTCTGCCTGATTCAAATCCTAGACTTACCAGTTGTTCAGTAATGCCGGTTGCTGCTTTTTCTCCGGTTCTTCCTCCGCCAAAGTTTTTTTCACCAATATGAATCAGCCCATTCAAAAAAGTCCCGTTTGTAAGAATTACAGCTTTGGATTTTATTTCGATTCCCAGACTGGTTTTAACGCCACAAGCTTTTCCATTTTCCAGCAGAATTTCTTTAGCCGTATCCTGCCAAAAATCGACGTTGGGATTATTTTCTAAAATACTGCGCCATTCCTGTGCAAATAGTACACGATCGCTTTGGCATCTCGGGCTCCACATGGCGGGGCCTTTTGATAAATTAAGCATTCGGAACTGGATCATGGTTTTATCACTTACAATTCCTGACTGTCCGCCAAGTGCGTCTATTTCTCTTACAATCTGTCCTTTTGCTACTCCACCCATTGCTGGGTTGCACGACATTTGTGCAATAGTATGCATATTCATTGTGACGAGTAATACAGAGGAACCCATCGTTGCTGCCGCTGCTGCTGCTTCACAACCCGCATGGCCTGCTCCTACTACAATCACATCATATTCTGGAAACATAATATTTATTATTCACTTTTAAATTTGTGAAGCATTTTACAAAAATGAAAAATGTTCCACGTGGAAATATTTTAAAACTGAAGAAGACACTCATCCTCTTTTGATCTCATTGCACTTTTTAAATTCTCATCAGTATCCTCAAAACCAATCAAATGCAGAAGCCCATGTATTAAAACCCTGCGAAGTTCTGTTTCAAAATCTACACTCAAATTTTCCGAGTTTTCCTTTACTCTGTCAATACTAACATAAATATCACCTTCAAGTTTCCCTTCTTCTTCACTATTATCAAAAGTAATAATGTCGGTGTAGTAATCGTGGTTTAGATACTGTTTATTGATTTCAAGCAAATAATCATCGGAACAAAATATATAATTGAGCGAACCTATTTCATAACCTTCTGATTTTGAGATAGTTTTGATCCATTTTGATGTTTTTATAGGGTGAGGTTGTTTAAAGGAGGTCTCCTCAGAGAAGAATTTAAGCATACAGATCGTAAAATAAGTTTATTTGAACTGTTACGTATATAGTATAACAGGACAAGTTAAAGCAACGCTAAATAAACGGCAAAGATAGTAAGTATCTGAATACCGTTCATTTAACTTATTGTTTTGCATAACTTCTGCAAATTAAACGTATCAGAATAGCAATCCTATACGCATTAACTTAAATTAACGATAGCTGGTAATTAGTTAGTAGCCTGATATTTACGGAAATATGTATCAACTTCACGCTTATAAAACGGTGAAAAAGTAGGCGGTATAGTACGAAGCAATTCTGTTTGTTTTTCTTTTTCTCTTACATATTTCTCAAATGCAGCGGGAGGCTGACGTGGAGTTTGCTTAGCAGCCTGTGCTTTACGCTGTTCATCCTCGTCCTGTTCTTTCATCGCTTTTTCAGATTCCAATAGCCGGGTAGTGATTTCCTGATTACGTTTAATAAGCTCAGGAGTTATCCTTTTATTGACAAGATCCGTTTCAGTCTCATCCATTTTTTCAGTAATATCCTGCAGTTCCTTACTGAATTGCTGTCCAACTTTTGTCCCTTTTTGTGATTCCATCAGATCCTGGATCATTTTACGGATTGCAGCCTGTTCCGCAGCCATACGTGCAAGTTGTTCAGAATTGTTGCCTTGCCCTTCTTTACCTTGTCCAAGCTGCTTCATCTGACCGTTCAGTTTTTCCTGCATTTCCCCCATGCCCTGCTGTTCTCCCTTTTGTTTCCCCTTTTTCCCCTTTCCGCTGCCAGGCATTGCCATGGCCATTTGTTCCTGCATTTGTTTAAATACATCACTTAACATCAATGCAAGATTATTCATGGATGTCATTGCAAATTGCTGTTTAGCAGTTGCGACATTAATTTGGCGGTCTTTTATACCCTTAACGCTTTCATCCATATACGATTTCATATCATTCAGTTCACGGGTAATAAAGGATTGTATCTGAACAACACGATTGGCCAATGCATACAAACTATCTTCAACAACTTTTGCATCGTCTTTCAGTTTCAATTGCTGCTGGCCAAGTTTGATAAATCTCGGATCTTGTAAATTTACTCCGCGAAAATCTTTCATCAGCGATTCCTGGTCGAATGACAATGTGATCAGATTTTCGAGAATATCCCTGAGCGCGTCCAGATCTTCCTGCATTTGTTCCATCTCCGCGGCTTCCATTTGTTCCGTCATGGACTTTGACATTTTTTTCATGGACTGCGCTGCTTTTTTCTGAGCTTGTGAAGCTTTGGAATTCTGTTGCTTGTCTAGCTCCTTCTTACTCTCTTCCATTTGCTCCGAGGCATTTTTCTGTTCTTCTTTTTGCGGGTCAATTGGTTGCTCAAGTTCTTTGCTCAGCTCTTCTGCTTCTTTGGTGTCTTCTTTTGCCTTTTCAAACTCCTCCTGTATTTTTTCCTGCTCTTTTTTCAGCTCTTCGTTCTTGCCTTTTTTGTCTTCCGAATTTTTATTTTTATCATTTTCCTGAGATTTATCGGCGAGTTTATCTTCCTTGTCAGCAAGTTCGTTTAGCTTTTCTGAAAGGTTCTCCATTTTTTGTTCAAGTTGCATTTGCTTGAAAAGCTTCATGGTACGTTCCAGTTCTTTTTCAAGATTATGCTCCTTATTTTTCAGTTTTTCCATCATGGAGGACATTCGTTCGCTTTGTTTTTGTTCAAGAAGTTTTTTTAATTCCTGGTACAATTTGTCGGTATCCTTGTCCATCAACTCATCCATCAGTTTTTGAAGCTGGTCAATTTTGCTTTGCAGCTCAGGACTTTGCTGGTTAAACTGTTTGGATTTTTCGTTTTGATTCTGGTGCTTTTCTTGTAAAGCCTGTAATTCTTTGATCAGTTCTTCACGTTTTTTTAATACTTCCTCAATTTGTTTCTGCTCCTTAAAATCAAGTTCCTTATTGCTTTTTAACTTGTTATCCAGGTTATTCAAATCTTTTTCCAGGCTTTGTGCTTTTTTCATAGCAGACTGGATCTGGTTTTCTGTTTCCTGCTCCGATTTTTTTATTTCCGCTTCCATCTGATCCTTATTGGGAACGGTAAACTGGATAGAACGGGAACGGGTACTTTTTGCTCCGTTTACGCCATCATTGTCCCAAACCTGAGCATAGTATTCAATTTTGTCACCAGGAGCCAAACGAAGGCTGTCTACATACCATTGAAAGAAAAAGCTTTGTGTATTAACCGTTTTGTTAAAAGGAATTGAAATACTTTTAGGCTGAGAAGGCGTTTTATCATTTTCTCTTTGGACTGAATAAAACATTTTTAACTGCGAAAATCCATAATCATCACTGATTGAGCCCCCCAGAACCAGATAATTATAAAGTGTCGTATCACGGAAATTTTCGAGATTCAGTACAGGAAATTTATCCGGAATAACATTGATATAATATCCTATCTTGTCAGCATTACTTGTTTCATTATTTTTCAGGAAAACCTGGTATTGTGCAGAACGACGTGCAGAGCGGCGAACTTCAAAATGGCCGTCATTATTTTCTATGCCTTTGTATAAGGTGGAATCATTTTCGAAGCGTATGCCCAGAGAATTGGTAGAAGATGTATTAAAATTCCATTCTATGTCTGTGCCTTCGGGTACCGACAAATTACCCACATTATTTAAGCCTTCGGCAGGTTTGTTCAGATAAGCCGGGTAACGCAAATTGACATCAAAAGAAAGCAATGAGGGACGTTCTGCAACCGTAATTTTATATTCATCAGAAACAAAACCTGCTGCATCGAATGAAAAGGCTACATTTCGCTGTAAATTTTTAAATGTGTAGGAGAAATTATTATTAGCATTCTGATCCAGTTTAAAGCGCGTTCCATTCTGTACAAGGTAAACGGACTGCGGGAGGGCTTCACCTTTCAACTTTAATTTTAATACAAAATCCTCATTCCGGAATGCTTTCAGGCTTTTGTTTTCAAGTATAAAGGAAAATGGTGCGTAGGTATAATTCTTTTGAAAATGGATGATACGGTCGGAACTGGAAGTGAAAAAAGATGGGTTGAAAAGTAGTATAACGGCAATAACAGCGATAGGAAAAATGGCATAACGCATCCATTTTTTGTTCTCATTAAATTTAATAGCATCTGAGAACTTCACAATTAATAGCTGAGCGGATTTTTGCCGGATACTGGCTTCTATCAGGTCCGATTGTGTTCCGGAGAGATTACGAAGCTGTAAAGTATTCACAAGCTTGTCGCCGACTTCAGGAAAGTAAGAACCAATCTGCATGGCAGCCTCTTCGTCGGATATCGGCTTTCTAAGGCCCGATAAATGGATTAAAGGCTGAATAACCCATTGAAAGAAAGAAAATGCCAGAATAGCTAAAAAACCAAAAAACAACATTCCCCTTACTGCCGAACTAAACCGTCCGAAGTATTCGAGGGTATTGAAGAACAAATAAACCGTTAATAAAAGAGCAATTGAAAAGATAAGCCCTTTCAACAGTTGATTCTGATAGTATTTCTGACGGTATTCCTGAATGCGTAGCAACAGGCCTTCCATTGCCGGTGTGAAAGGAGTCATATATGTTTTTGATAAAATCCTTATGGCTATTATAACGTATCGGTTAGTCTAAAAAGTACGATTTACTTTGACATACCTAAAACGAAGTAATATAATCAAAATATGACTTTTATAAACGAAAACTATCGAGAAAATGAAGATATTCAGCAGGTATAATATTGCACATTGAGATGGTAATGAATCGCAAAATAATAAGTACGATCCTTAAAACTAAGAAAACAACCCGGTTGAGGTTGTTTTCTTGTAATTGGTGCCGGCATTCTTTTGTAAAATACTTTATTCTATTAAAAAGAGTACAACCATAAGCTCTGCTCTTTTTAAAAGATTTAAAATTTGCTAAGCCAAGACAGTATCTAAAGGTTTCCCTTTTACCTGACTTACAAATGTTTTAATATCATTTTCCAGATCTGAACTTTCCTGTAAAACCCGGATAAAAGCACTTCCAATAATTGCCCCTTCTGCATAGGCAGATGCTTTTGTGAAAGTAGCATTATCTTTTATTCCAAAACCTATCAGACGCGGATTTTTCAAGTTCATTGCATTAAGCCGGTCGAAGTAGGATTCCATATCATCACTAACGCCAATTTTAGAGCCGGTGACACTTGCAGATGAAACAGTATAAATAAATCCTTCGCTTATACTATCAATCTGCCTGATACGCTTTTCTGAGGTTTGCGGTGTTACAAGAAAAATGTTAAGAATACCATAAGAATCAAAGATGGATTTATATTCACTCAGATATACGTCCATAGGCATATCAGGCAGAATTAATCCGTCTACGCCTATTTCAGCGCATTTCTTACAGAAATTCTCCATACCAAATTGCAGTACCGGATTAACATATCCCATCAGCAAAACAGGAACCGTAATGGTTTTGCGCATTTCTTTTAGCTGATCAAAAAGAATTTTTACGCTCATTCCGTTTTCCAGAGCCTGATCATTGCTTTTTTGGATAGTTTCACCATCAGCAACAGGGTCAGAATAGGGCATACCGATTTCTACCAGATCTGCACCGCCCTGCTGTAGGGAAGTCAATACTTTCAGTGTATCGTCAAGTTGCGGAAATCCTGCTGTAAAATATACATTAAGAAGTCCGGTAGTATCAATCTCAGACCTATTCTGAAAAAGGCTTGTTATGCGGTTCATTCCTGTGTCCAGTAATCAATTACTAATACTTTATCCAAATGTGGTTCCAGCACTTTTACAAAAGCTTTATGTGCAGGATGAGGCAAATAAACTTCACGTGCGGCTTCGCTTTCAAAGGTTACAAAAAATGCATGTGTAAATCCTTGTGCCAGTCCTTCCGGGCTATTGTTAGTTCCCCATTCAAATCCCTTAACTTCCTTAATCTGAGAAGGCAGTTTGCGAAACGCGTCTTCTACTTCCTTCACTTGTGCCGGAGTAGCAGAATCTTTAAATTTAAAAAGAACAACATGACGGAGCATTTTCTTTGGTGCTTTGGTGTTAGGTGATGCGAATGCCATTGATCCAAATAATAGCATACCGGCAATAAAAAGGAGCTTTACGTTCATTTGAGAATTAGGATAATTTTTGAAAAAAATAAAAAATAAGGAATTTAAAGTATTGTGTTAAGCTGAGCAGTTGATACACTCGCCCTCATCGCTGAATTTCAAGCGGTCAAATTCTCCTAATTTTTCTTTTAGTTCAAGAATTTCGTCTTCCATATCGCATCTTTCGAACAACGAAAGTTCTCCGGATGCTACTTTTGCTTCCAGTTCCTGAATTTTAAGACGAACGTCAAATACTTCTGGTAATGTTAATGTAGCCGTCATAAGTGTTCCAAATTTATGTGTTTTATAAATCAATATATTTCATGTAAGTAGCCATATCCTTATCACCACGGCCGGAAAGATTTACTACTACTGTTTCCTTCAGTGATGCACCCAAGCGGCCTAACACAGCCAGTGCATGTGAAGATTCAAGAGCAGGAATGATTCCTTCAAGTCGTGTTAATTCAAATGCGGCTTCCACTGCTTCCTCATCCGTTGCCGATAAAAAAGTACCACGACCGCTATCATACAAGTAAGCATGCTGCGGGCCAATTCCAGGATAATCCAGGCCGGCAGATATTGAATACGGCTCTGTAACCTGCCCGTCTTCCGTTTGCATTAAAATAGTACGGCTTCCGTGCAGAACGCCTGGTTTACCCAAAGCAGTAGTGGCGGCTGAATGTCCTGATGTTAATCCCTGCCCTGCGGCTTCAACGGCTACAAGTTTCACATCTTCATCGTCCAGAAAATGATAAAAAGCACCTGCCGCATTACTTCCTCCTCCTACACATGCTAGGACATAATCGGGTGTTTCTTTGCCGGTTTGCTCTTTCAGCTGCCATCTCATTTCTTCTGAAATAACAGACTGAAACCGTGCTACCATGTCGGGATATGGATGAGGACCCACCACAGAACCAATGATATAATGCGTATCAACAGGATTATTGATCCAGTGACGCATGGCTTCATTAGTTGCATCTTTCAGCGTTTTAGAACCACAGGTTGCTGATCTTACTTCAGCACCCAGCATTTTCATCCGTGCTACATTGGGCGCCTGACGTTCAATGTCCAGTTCTCCCATGTAAATAATGCATTCAAGGTTCATTAAGGCACAAACTGTTGCGGTGGCTACACCATGTTGCCCGGCACCCGTTTCAGCCACAATACGCTGCTTTCCAAGACGTTTTGCAACCAATATCTGGCCAATTGTATTATTTACTTTATGAGCTCCGGTATGGCATAAATCTTCTCTCTTCAAAAAGATATTTGTACCATATTTTTCTGAAAGCCTGTTTGCTTTATACAAAGGTGTAGGCCTTCCAACGTAATTACGAAGAAGATCGTTGTATTCTTTTTGAAAAGCAGGATCTGCAATGATCTGAAGGTAATTTTCACGTAACTCCTCTACATTCGGATAAAGCATTTCGGGAATAAAAGCGCCACCAAAAGTGCCATAATATCCGTTGCTATTAACCTGAAACGAGTTTTTTTCTGCTATTGCTTCCATGCTAAGTATATTTAAGCTGCCGCTTCTTCCTGTTCTTTTACTCTGATTAAACTAAATAGTTTTTCCAGTTTGGCAATATCTTTAACACCAGATTCGGTTTCAAACAAGCTGTTTACGTCAATGCCATATACAGGCATTTTTTTAGACAGCTCAATGATTGTTTCGATATTATCCAAATCTATACCGCCACTCAGGAAAAACGGTTTTTCGTTATCGTATTTGCTCAGTAATTTCCAGTCGAATGGCACACCGTTACCACCTGGCTTATCTCCTTTTGTATCAAACAGAAACAAGTCGCAAAAAGATTTGTAGTTATTAAGCATAGCAAAATTGAAATTTTCGTCAATTGAGAATGCCTTGATAATATTAACTCCTTTCTGTCGTAAGCTTCTGCATATATCCGGCATTTCATTTCCATGTAGCTGGGCATATTGCAAATCGTATTTTTTCACCATATTAAGGATATAGCCAGGATTTGCATTTACGAAAACACCTACTTTTTTAATATTTTTCGGAATAGATTTTACATATTCCTCATTTAATTCTTCACCAACAAAACGGGGCGATTTTTCGTAGAAAATAAACCCTATAAAATTAGGCTTCAAAGCAGCTAATTCCTCAATGTTGTCCTGCTGACGCATTCCGCAAACTTTTATTTTCATAAAGCCAAAAAATTTGGATTACTAAGTTGAGAGATATCATTTTGTAAATCTGCAAGTGCGGCTCCCGGATTTACTGTTTTCATAAACGTTTCGCCAATTAAAAAACCTTTGTATCCATATTTATATAAATGCAAAATGGTTTCGGCATCTTTTAACCCGCTTTCTGATATCTTAACAAAAGAATCGGGGATCTGTTCACTCAAAGCAATGGAAGTTTCAATAGAAGTTTCAAATGTTTTGAGATTTCTGTTGTTAACTCCCACTATATCAACACTATCAAACAAGCTTATTTTTAACTCTTCAGAATTATGGACTTCAAGCAATACTTCCAGTCCAAGTGATTGTGCTGTCTTGCTTAATGCTTCAATTTCCCTGGGTTCCAAACAAGCTGCTATCAATAAAATAACATCTGCACCTATGGATTTTGCTTCAAAAAGCTGATATTCATCAATAATGAAATCTTTGCGCAGCATCGGTATTGCAGGATTGGCCATTCTCGCTTTTAAAAAATCGTCAAACGATCCGCCAAAAAAATCAATATCAGTAAGTACCGAAAGTGCTGCAGCGCCTGCATTTACATAATCCGCTGTAACCGTTTCCGGATTTACCAAAGGATTAATAATTCCTTTGGAAGGAGATTTTCTCTTGAATTCTGAAATGATCTGAGGAGAAATTGCAAATTTTAAAGAAGCGGATAATGAAACAGTCGCGCGCGAAAACAATTCTTCCTTTTCCAGGTCGGAGATGGATTTTTGCTTTTTTGCTTCTGTTACTTCAACATGCTTACGCGCAACAATCTTTTCTAATATATTCATCAATCTTTAAAAATATCTGCAATATTTAAACTAAACTCAGGAAAGACATAACCAGGAGTTACTTCATGCCGTTGATCAGGGCTCATTATTATATTTCCATCAATGTTTTAAAGCTTTTCAGTGCTTTTTTACTCTCAAGGGATTCCTTAGCCGTGGCTACTGCTTCAATTAGTGATAGTTTCGGATTTGCACAATGTAAAGCCAACCCGGCATTAGCTATAACAGCCTGTTTTTGAGCAAAAGTAGCTTCGTCATTCAGTACGTCCATAAAAATCCTGGCAGAGGCTTCAACCGTATCTCCTCCTGAAAGATCTTCCGGGCGTAATGTTGCCAATCCCAAATGAGATGGATTCAAAACTTGCTCTGTATGAGCGGAAATGATTTTAAAAGCTCCTGTTAATGACACTTCGTCGTAGCCGTCTAAGGTATGAAGAACTAAAAACTGCTTATCGGTTTGTTGGTAAAGATAAGCAAAAAGACGTGCTAATTCAAGACTGAACACCCCTACCAGCTGTTTTTGGGGAGAGACCGGATTGACCATTGGTCCAAGCATATTGAAAAAGGTTTTAACGCCTAACTCGCGTCTTACAGGAGCAACATTTTTCATAGCAGGATGGAACAATGGAGCATGTAAAAAACAAACCTTTGATTCAGCAATCTGACGTTCTAGAATACTCTTGTCATTGGTAAATTTTGCTCCCAGGTATTGCAGGACAGTAGATGAACCGCAAAGCGAAGAAACACCATGATTACCATGTTTGGCAACATGCTGTCCGGTGCCAGCTACCACAAAACAGGATAGTGTAGAAATGTTGAATGTATCTTTTCCATCTCCTCCGGTTCCACATACATCAATAGGATCATATCCGGAAAGATCGACCGCAAGGCACATTTCCAGCATTGCATCACGAAATCCTTCCAGTTCTTCAACTGTTATGCTGCGCATGGCATAAATCGTGAGAAAGGATGCTATTTCAGAATTTGAATACTGTCCTGAACTAATTCCGATGAGTATTTCCTTGGATTGTTGTTTACTTAAAACTTTATACTCGAAAAGATGGTTGAGAATGGCTTTCATTAATTAAGTGAGAACGTTGTCTGTTTATTATGAATTACTTATTTGTTAAAGGATTTAACCAATAAGCCAATTTTGCAACATTTCTTTTCCATGTTCCGTCAATACAGATTCCGGATGAAATTGTAATCCTTTTACGTCATAAGTTTTATGGGAAAGACCCATTACCCGGCCTTTTTCATCCAGTGCTGTTATGGTCATGTTTTCAGTAAATGTTTCAGGAATAACAGTCCAGGAATGATACCGGCCCACTTTGATTTCAGAAGGCAAGCCTTTAAAAATCCTTTCCGTAGAGTCTGTAACAAAAGCTGTATCACTGATTCCGTGTAATACGTCAGTCATATTTTCCAGGCTCGCACCATAAACTTCGCCAATTCCCTGGTGTCCGAGGCATATGCCCAATATACTCTTTGTTGACCCGTACTCGCGTACCACATCCTGTAAGATGCCAGCTTCGGAAGGAATACCCGGACCAGGAGAAAGAAGTATTTTATCATACTTACCTACATCTTCCAGCGTAATTTTATCATTACGGAAAATATCCACATCACCGTGAAGTTCACGCAGGATATATACCAGATTATAAGTGAAAGAATCGTAATTGTCAATAACAAGAATTTTCATATTGATTGGCTGTTAGCTATTAGCAATAATCTGTGATGTGCATTTTTGTATTAAATCGTTTCTGTCTAAATCCGGATCTGATAATCCAATAATAGTTCATCTGCCGATTTTCCTCTAATGCCCCAGTTGTAAATGGGAGTTTCAGTTAATGTGATTTCTATGTCATTAGCAGAAATACCCATTTCGTTTTCAAATCGTTCAAAAATCAATTTATATAGCATTCTTTTCGATTCTATGGATCGTCCTTCAAAAAGAGAAATTTCTATGATTGTATATTGTTTACTTCTCCCTTGCGGGTAATAAAAATCTTTCTGATCAAGATAAAAAAATCGATGAGCGCTTTTGTCCAGAGGGTATTTAAATGCTTCCACAATGCATGAATGCAATACATTGGAGAGTAATTCCCTTTTCGGTTTCAAACACTCTTCTAAACCGTATATTTTGATCTGTGGCATTAGATTAATTGGAACACCGATGTTCTTAGCTGTCGGCCGATGGTTTTTTAAATTTCTTCTGCAAAATCAATGGCTTTTCTTAATGCTGCGAGTTTACTGTTAATTTCCTGCAATTCGCTTTCTACAATTGATTTGGCTACTACCCCCATTCCTGCACGATAAAATAAGGTGTTGTTTTTACTTAAAAACGTACGGATTGCTATCGCATGATTGAAATCTCCATTGAAGTCCATAAAGCCTATTGCTCCGCCATAAATACTGCGGTTACTGGTCTCCATCTGATCAATGAGTTTCATTGCATTGTGTTTCGGGGCGCCGGAAAGTGTTCCTGCAGGAAAAGTATCTGCAACCAGTTGAAGAGGATTTACACCTTCGTTCATTTTTCCTACCACCTTCGAAACCAGGTGAATGACATGAGAATAATACTGAACTTCTTTGTAATTGGTAACTTTTACCGCATCGCAGCTTCTGCTGAGGTCATTTCTTGCAAGATCTACCAGCATTACATGTTCAGCAGTTTCTTTTGGGTCGTTTAAAAGATTTTGCGCAGCTTCTGCATCAGCCTGATCATCACCTGTTCTGCGGAATGTACCTGCAATAGGGTGGATTTCAGCCTGTCCGTTTTTTATAAATATTTGCTTTTCAGGAGACGAACCAAATATTTTGTAATTTCCGTAGTCAAAATAAAACAAATAAGGTGAAGGATTGATCGATCTTAAAGCACGGTATACATTAAATTCATCTCCTTGAAAATCCCTGCTGAAACGCCTGGAAGGAACAATTTGGAATACATCTCCGCGTAAACAATAGTCAATGCCTTTTTGAATAACTTCTCGCATTTCATCGTCGGTAACGTTTGAAGTTTCTTCAGAAGTAATCTTAAAGTCGTACTTGGGAAAATTCCTGTTTTTAATTAAAGCTTCTATTTGATCCAGTCCGCTTTCTTCACTATTTTCTCCGTACTGATGCTCAAAAATATATAGTTCATTTTTAAAATGGTTAATAGCGATAACATAGCGATAAACCTGATAAAAAATCTGATCAATTTCTGTTTCAGCATTTGCTGGCTGAATGCTTATATCTTCAAAATAAGTAACAGCATCATAGGTCATATGACCAAACAGGCCATTTGTTATAAATGGGAATTTTTGTTTTTCCGAAATAAAACTTTGTGCAAATCCATACAAAGCCTGCACAGCATCTTTTGGAGTGGATAATTCAAAAGTTTCATTTTGCCCATCAGGAAAAAGCGTTGTTACAACGTTGTTGTTTAGCTTGAAGGATGCTACGGGATCACAGCAGATATATGTAAATGAATTTTCATTTCCATGATAGTCCGAACTTTCTAGAAGTATTGTATTTACAAAGCGGTCACGAAGTTTCAGATAAATAGAAACAGGTGTAAGCGTATCAGCTAGTAATTTTTTATAACGAGTTGATATAGAATAGGTTTTATTGGAGATGATCATCGTGAAATTTGATATAAATAACAAAAAATAGCTCGCTGTCAGGAGGACAGCGAGCCGTAAGGAAAGTATATTTCATTTTATACCATGCAATAGCTTACTCGTCCATCCTGTTAAGACGTGCGCGCCACCAACCAATAGTATTTAATGTATGTTTCATGATTCAGTTAAAATTACCTTTATCAAGTAATTATTCTTAATTACAAATATAGGAAAAGAGATTTAAGAATTTCAAGCGATAAGACCTAAAAATTTAAAATAAGTTGAAATCAATATAGAAGTAAGTTCATTCTCCTGTTGAATAAATGATATACTCACTAACGCAAAAGAGCCGTCTTTATCCGGAGTGGGATTTGCCTGTAATGGGGGCTGGACAGCGGTTCCGACCGGGCTTACGCACAAGCTAGGTGCCCCGGCTAGGCGCCCCCGCTTAACTTCTGCGCTCAACATGGGGGGCGCAGGCCGGGAATACGCGTGCCGGAAGGGGGTAAACAACAAAGAACAACTCAAAAGGATGGCTTGTGTATGTAATGGTATTGTGGCGTCTAGCCTGCGCGGCGCGCCTGTTTTACCAGGTTTGATCGGGGATGCCTAATCCAAGCCTGCGTGGCGCGGTATCATCGGCGGTTGCGGGCTTAGGCAGCCCCGCTTAGGCAGCCCCGCTTAGGCAGCCCCGCTTGACTTCTCTGTTGGGTCGGAGTTGCGCTCAACACGGGGCGCGGCCTTAAGCACGCAAAAAAGACCATCCTTTAGAGATGGTCTTCGTTTAATGGTATTGTGGCGGCTACCTACTTTACCAGGTTTGACCCAAGTATCATCGGCGGTTCCGGGCTTAACTTCTCTGTTCGGGATGGGAAGAGGTGAACACCGGGCCAATAGCCACCAACAAGATTTTCTGTTGGTTTATGTGTGACATTGGATTGGGAAGATGTGAAGCGAATCGTCGCACCGTCCGGGCCAATAGCCACCAACAAGATTTTCTGTTGGTTTATGTGTGACATTGGATTGGGAAGATGTGAAGCGAATCGTCGCACCGTCCGGGCCAATAGCCACCAACAAGATTTTCTGTTGGTTTAATTTGTGACATTGGATTGGGAAGATGTGAAGCGAATCGTCGCACCGTCCGGGCCAATAGCCACCAACAAGATCTTTGAGTGGAGTTCAGAGTTTAGTAGTTCAAAGTTTAGAGTATTTTTAACTCATGAACTTATAAACTTTTGGCTCATAAACTTCCTTTTCATGTCATATTGGAAGCAGAAGAGAACAAGAATAAAAAGATGTTATGCGTTAAGCTGTTGGGTAATTAGTACTGCTCGGCTGAATGTGTTTCCACACGTACACCTGCAGCCTATCAACGTCGTAGTCTACAACGACCCTTATGTGGAAGATTCATCTTCAGGCTAGTTTCGCACTTAGATGCTTTCAGCGCTTATCTATTCCCCACATAGCTACCCGGCCATGCCACTGGCGTGACAACCGGTTCACCAGCG
>NZ_CP081298.1 GCF_019711195.1 Dyadobacter sp. NIV53 | reverse complement strand
GAGAAGTTGTAATTTTGCCGAATGCAGCGCCAATCACTACCCCGACGGCTAGGTCGAGAACATTCCCTTGCGCGATAAAAGTCTTTAAATTTTTTGAGCATAATTTAGGTAGGTAATGGTTAAAAAGGAAACAAAAATCAATCGAAAATCAGAGTTGTCCGAACTTTTTTTTGTCGATTTAGTCTTCTATAAATCCTTGATAGTTTGAATATTTATATATTTACTCGATCCTTACCGATCAATTCCGACATCCAAACGGGTGCATTGATATGTTTTTGCATTCGATTGCCGTAATACAGCACAAGCTTGTGTCAACACAAGAAATAGGGTATCGATTTATAATTACGCCAGCCGACCAGCGAGTTGATATTACATGTGACAGCTTCTCTGAAACAATTTGAAAGCTCGCTGATCAGCCAAAGGGGCTGAAGGGTCAAAGTCAGCATGGCCAGGGCAAAGAGAACAAGGGAAACGTATTTCCCGGCTCCATTGCCTATCCAGCAGCAACAGGAAATTTTTGAACTACAAAAACAAGGGTTTTCGATGAACAAGATTTCTAAACGGCTCGGAATTGCTTACGGAACTATGTATAATTATGTTGGTAAACTAAAAACATAGTTTATTGGCGTATATTTTCGCCCATTTGTAAGAAAAACCTCTAATTGAAAAATACAAATTACATCATGTTTCTTATAGAAGCAAATTTCTGCACAAAACCCAGAATTTGTCCTGGTTGTTTTCATAACCCTTTTTATGTTAAGTGACAGAACACAGAACAAGAGGGTCTTTGTTTTTTAAGCGAAGTTCTTGGTTTTGTACAAGGATAGCTCACTTTCCCCATTACGTTCCGGAGCAGCAGCTGCACCAGGTAGTAGAGCGCTTCTTCTTTTCCCTTTTGGCTTAGCCCTCCATGGCGGCTTTACCGACGCGAACCCAAACCGTATTGCAATATTTTGCCTTGTCCTGGATTTCTTTTCCCTTCAATTGCCATTCGTAGAGTAGCTTATTAGCTCGTTCCATACCAATCGCTTTTGCGTACCTGATGACATTCGCATCCGTGACTTGCCAGCCACGTAGCCGGAGAAGCACGTTTTTGTGCTCGTCAGAGAACTCAAACCATTCTTGTGGTATGTTCTTAGGCTTTGCTTTTTGAGCCGAAATTCGAGCGCAATTACGGGCTTGCGACCACGCCCATGAGCATACATGTCAAAAACTGGATCATAGGTAAAAGCCAAATCGGTACTTTCAAGCTCTAAAAGGGGCTCTGTGAGCGTATATTTAAGCAAATCCTTACTTAGAGGATATTTTTTTTCACAGTCCATTAGCTGTCGAAATTCATCAATGCTTACCCACCAGATCCCCGTATCCTTGAAAGCAGACAATAATTCAAACATCCAGAAGGCTGTACCAACTACTGAAATGCATGTAATGTTTCAATTCATAAATGCTATAATGAGCCAGTTCTATAAAATATGGTTTTAAAGCAGGATTTAGCACGATAGTGATCATCCCATCTTTATAAGCGCACTCGAATCCGTCATTCTTTAGGGTTTTAGTTGTGTCAAGTAAATGCCTGAATGCAAAGTACTTAGTTTCTATATCTTCAATTAACCACTTCAAATCGGTTAATTCATCGAAAGCCTTTTTCACTTTGGTATAGAATTCTATTTCAGTTGAAGGCACGACGTCAGATATATGCATTTGATAATAAGGCCGTAAATCAGAATCGTCTTCTTTTATCATTGCCATTACATTAGCCATGATTCGTTTGGCATATACCGACACTTTTCTTTGCCGAGCAAATGTGACATTCCAGTGCTGTTTTGCATATTTCTTCACCTCCTTTTCATCATAGATGAGAGGGAGAGTCATTTGTGCAGTATGTCTTTTATCGTTCTTTTTGGCCATGATAATCAATATCTTATATTTAAAGGAGGTCTTTTCTTAAAACTCCCTTATCCCTGACTAAAACTCCTTTTATTATATCACAAATATAAAAACAATAAAAGGAGTTATGATATTATGTTATACTATATTCCTGACTAAAACTCCTTTTATTAAACGCCATACCTGACCAAAAACTCCTTTTATACCTGACCAAAACTCCTTTTATTCGAGAAGTACCTTATATAATACTATATTGTTTTACTACTATATAGTTTGTTGACCAAATTTGAATTTTTAGAATCTTGAAATTTGGTTTTCCACCCACTCCTTCGGCTTGCGTCGCTGCGCGCACGCTTAAAAATCTTTGAGAGGGCGTTAGCATTGAATTTTGAAAAATGAAAAACAAACAAATTTACTGAAAGGGAAAAAAGAATGTTGCGATTTTAACTAAATTGTTAGTTAAATAACTTTATTAATAATAAGTAATATTTTATTTATTTTTTAGCCCTATACAATATCTATACATGTACATTTACAGTATACTGTAAATTGTATACCTGCATATGAACTATATAACCTTGAAAGAGGCTGCAAATGCTACTGGTTTAAACGAAACAACTATTCGTAGACTTTGCAAGAAAGCAGATAGCAAACCATATATTAGACTAAGAAAGGGGAAAAATGGCTCGTTATACACGATCCAAACCAATTACCTTTTTGATAAGTACCCTCCTAAAAAGGCTCCGGATAAAGTAGATGAAAATAGGGTATACACTCCTGCAAATGTAGAGCCTATACAAGGGTATACACTAGACTATACGCCTTTATTGACTGTTAAGGATGAGCTTATTCAAGTTTTGAAGGATGAAATCAATTATTTAAGAGAGGAGAACAAAGGTTTACGGGAAGAAAATAAGGAGCTTAAATTATTGCCAGCAGCACATAGTACGACTAAGGAAGCAGATCCCAAAACACGAAAATCATTTTGGCATCGGGTTTTTGGGTAAGTAGTTATATCGGGCTAAATTTATATTGGACAAAGGCCAAAATCGTCTCGGTATTATCATTGAAAACAAGCGTACAGATAGGTTCTAGTAAATATGGCTTTAAAATTCGAGTGGGACATGGGAAATTCAAAACATGTAATAGATGACCACCCTGAAAGAGAAAACACAGTCCAGGAAGTTGAAAGTGTGTTTTCTGATCCGAACTTTATCATTGTTCCGGATAAAATAGACGAACATGGTGAGCAGCGATACAGCGGTGTAGGTGTAGGGAATGATAAAGACGAAAAATTTGTAATATTCGTGGTAAGAAATGGCAGCATAAGGCCAATAAGCTGCAGGAGAGCAAACAAAAAAGACAGGATCAGATATTATGAAAACATCATCAAAAACATCTAAGGCATACATTAAAAATGCTCTTTCAGAAAAAGAGATAGATGCTGCTTCAAAGGCTTTTTCTGAACATAAAGGACCATTTCTAAATTTATCGGAGGTCTTAGAGGTTGAAAAGTCAAAGGTTAAACAATCTGTGTAGCTATTCGATAATTGGCTAATGGAAATGCTATTGCCAATTAAGTTTGAGAACGGAAAACACCGAACAACCTATCTACCAGACTCTTTAAGAGCCTGGTTATTTTTTGTAGGAAAATTTAGTTTTGTGTGTCGTATTTAAGTTGTTATTTTTATAAGCAAGAAGGAATTACGCTGCGCGATAATTCTTCTTGCTCTGCGAGGCAAAAAAATTGATTTTCAATCAATTAAAAAAATAAAATACAGAAATCAGTATATATAAAATATATTTTCTCTTAATAAATGTGTTTTAAGTATTAATAAAGCCATTTTTGATATATCATATGATATATTCATGTATGGAAAAGAAGTACAATAAGTCAGTCCGTTTTACGGACACGACCGACGAGAAATTTGGTAAAATCGCCGAAAAGCTGGGGCGTAGCAAGCAGGATCTACTTGCTGAAATGGTCGACTATTTTTACAAGTCTAAGAAAGACCCGGCTGATCTGAGCGACGAGATTTTGAAGAAAGAGCTCGGTCAGGGGATTAACCGGATCATTAGTTTTATCAAAGTCCAGGAAAAGGATATCCTAGCGCCGATGCTTGCAGAACAAAAGATACAGATGGAGCAGATCCAGGGATTGGGTACTGAGTTCGAAGCATTTTTTGAGATGCTTCCGGAAGGAAAAATGCGGGGTAAATTTGTTAGCCTGGCTACTGAAATGATTAAAGCTTCAAATGGAAGCAGAGAGGTGCTTTTAGAGGTACAGAAGAATCAGAAGGAGGTCTATGCCATGCTAAGGGGGAAGGGGCGGTTACAGGATCATTATATCAAGATCATAGAACATTACATCCAGATCCGGGAAGGGTTAAATTCTATTACCCAGGCCAGACTTGTGAAAGATCTTCAGGACGAAACACGCCGGCAACTTAAACAGATCTGATCATGGCACACGTAAATATTACCGCCAGTGAAACGGGCGGTAACACCGGCAGCTGCGGACAACTGACCGATTATTTAGAAAAGGAAAATCAGAAGCTGGGTAAAAATGAATTATGGTTTGACCAGGGCCGGGATGATATCGGGCCCGACCAGGTTAAATCTGGAATTGACAACAATGTGGCCAAGCTTAAAAAGGCCGAAGCAAAATTCTATCTGATCAATATTAGCCCTTCCGGAAAGGAGCTCGACCACATTGGCAATGATCCGCAGAAGCTGAAAGCCTATGCGCGAGAAGTGATGAAAGAGTATGCGGAGAATTTCAATAAAGGGCTATCTGGCAAGGATATTAAGTATTACGGCAAAATCGAATACAACCGGTATTATACCCACGAAGATCCAGAAGTAAAGCAAGGTCTACGTAAGCGTGGTGAAGTGAAAGAAGGGAATCATATGCATGCGCAGTTGATAGTAAGCCGGAAGACGGCAGATAATGGCCGCCTGATCAGCCCGATGACCAACCACCGGGGTGGGGGTGGCAACGCCCGGCACAGCCAAAAATTCGGGCAGTTTGACCGGCTGAATTTTACAGGGCGCTGTGAGAATGCCTTTGATCGGACGTTCTCGTATGACCGTGAGCTAACTGAAACCTTTAAATACCGGAAAGCAATGTTAAATGGAAGTGTGCATGAACGCGCTGATATGATTGTGGCCGAGCGGAGCCTTCAGACTAAGCAGGCCAAAGAGCAAAGCCAGGCTTTGGAGCAGAACAAAAGGGAAATGAAAGAGCTGGTGCAACAGCCGGAAATCAAGCCCCGGCAGGAACAGCAAAAAAAATAGGATTCGGGTTTGGCATGTGACCTACTAAACCCGAGCCCTATTTGATATGTTTATATACAATTACTCTCTGTAAAATTCTCTTAAAGCTCTTTTAGCTTCTTCATCTCTCAGATTAACCGCAGTATATGAGGTTTTTCTTACAAATGGGCTGAAATACACGTTAAGCAACTAACTGTTTAGTTTTGGCTTTCTCAATGGCCGCAAACCCTTGCCTCCAAGATCCGGGTCAGCATTAAAGGAGTATTTCCCCAGCCGGTTGATATGTGCAAAATGGGCAGGAGAATAAACTCCAAGTCATTTTCGTCAATCTGGTAGCCGAGGGAACTCCAGTAAATGAAGTCCCCTCTAACTGTCATTGCCTAAGTGTATAGTCTGATGATTTCCGAAGCTCTATTTTTATTAGCACTAACAGCAAAGTGAAATAAGATGTTATAATTCGCTACTATCCTCTATAGTCGCTGTTGGTGCATTTTTCTTTACAGAGTCAATCCCATTGCTCATTCCCGAAAGGCTTTCATACATTTCGCTGCTTCCAATTACTTGGCCGTTTGCAGCTTTGAGATTGAAATAATATTTACCATTCGAAGAGGTCTTCTTGTCGTAACGATTGTCCTGCGATGAGTTTGTCTTCACTGACTCTATGCCATTCAAGCAAGCCGTCTTTGCTTTGTAACCCTCACTGGTTAAAATGGTTTGACCGTTATTTGCCTTCAAATCAAATTGAAACTCGCCGTTCTTTCGGAGAATGATAACAAATTTGCTCATAGAAAATTGGGGTAAATCATAGTTTATTTTGAGAGATATATTTCATCAGAACAGAACTACCTAATCCTTTTTTGACGAAAGTTTTAGCCGGTTTGCAGCCTTGACAATCATAAATATCACCCAGGCAATGATCAAAAACTGAATTAGCACCTGAATAAAATTGCCGTATTTGATGGCCACCTCAGGTGTTTCTCCCACGGCGTCTTTAAGAACCATTTTGAGTTGTGTGAAGTCTACACCACCAATGATTACCCCGAGGATAGGATTGATGATATCTTCTACCAGAGAAGTTGTAATTTTGCCGAATGCAGCGCCAATCACTACCCCGACGGCTAGGTCGAGAACATTCCCTTGCGCGATAAAAGTCTTAAATTCTTTGAGCATAATTTAGGTAGGTAATGGTTAAAAAGGAAACAAAAAACTATCGAAAATCTGAGCGAACTGAACTTTGTCGATTTGGCCCTCTATAAACCTTGATAGCCGGAACATTGACATATTTTGTCGATCCTACCGATCAACTCGACATCCAAACGGGTGCATTGATATGTTCTTGCATTCGATTGCCGTAATACAGCACACGCTTGTGTCAACACAAGAAATAGGGTATCGATTTATACTCATGCCGGCCGACCAGCGAGCTGATATTTCATGTGACGGCTTCTCTGGCACAATTTGAAAGCTCGCTGATCAGCCAAAGGGTCAAAGGGTCAAAGTCGGCATGGCCAGGGCAAGAGAACAAGGGAAACGTATTTCCCGGCTCCATTGCCTATCCAGCAGCAACAGGAAATTTTTGAACTACAAAAACAAGGGTTTTCGATGAACAAGATTTCTAAACGGCTCGGAATTGCTTACGGAACTATGTATAATTATGTTGGTAAACTAAAAACATAGTTTATTGGCGTATATTTTCGCCCATTTGTAAGAAAAACCTCTAATTGAAAAATACAAATTACATCATGTTTCTTATAGAAGCAAATTTCTGCACAAAACCCAGAATTTGTCCTGGTTGTTTTCATAACCCTTTTTATGTTAAGTGACAGAACACAGAACAAGAGGGTCTTTGTTTTTTAAGCGAAGTTCTTGGTTTTGTACAAGGATAGCTCACTTTCCCCATTACGTTCCGGAGCAGCAGCTGCACCAGGTAGTAGAGCGCTTCTTCTTTTCCCTTTTGGCTTAGCCCTCCATGGCGGCTTTACCGACGCGAACCCAAACCGTATTGCAATATTTTGCCTTGTCCTGGATTTCTTTTCCCTTCAATTGCCATTCGTAGAGTAGCTTATTAGCTCGTTCCATACCAATCGCTTTTGCGTACCTGATGACATTCGCATCCGTGACTTGCCAGCCACGTAGCCGGAGAAGCACGTTTTTGTGCTCGTCAGAGAACTCAAACCATTCTTGTGGTATGTTCTTAGGCTTTGCTTTTTTGAGCCGAAATTCGAGCGCAATTACGGGCTTGCGACCACGCCCATGAGCATACATGTCAAAAACTGGATCATAGGTAAAAGCCAAATCGGTACTTTCAAGCTCTAAAAGGGGCTCTGTGAGCGTATATTTAAGCAAATCCTTACTTAGAGGATATTTTTTTTCACAGTCCATTAGCTGTCGAAATTCATCAATGCTTACCCACCAGATCCCCGTATCCTTGAAAGCAGACAATAATTCAAACATCCAGAAGGCTGTACCAACTACTGAAATGCATGTAATGTTTCAATTCATAAATGCTATAATGAGCCAGTTCTATAAAATATGGTTTTAAAGCAGGATTTAGCACGATAGTGATCATCCCATCTTTATAAGCGCACTCGAATCCGTCATTCTTTAGGGTTTTAGTTGTGTCAAGTAAATGCCTGAATGCAAAGTACTTAGTTTCTATATCTTCAATTAACCACTTCAAATCGGTTAATTCATCGAAAGCCTTTTTCACTTTGGTATAGAATTCTATTTCAGTTGAAGGCACGACGTCAGATATATGCATTTGATAATAAGGCCGTAAATCAGAATCGTCTTCTTTTATCATTGCCATTACATTAGCCATGATTCGTTTGGCATATACCGACACTTTTCTTTGCCGAGCAAATGTGACATTCCAGTGCTGTTTTGCATATTTCTTCACCTCCTTTTCATCATAGATGAGAGGGAGAGTCATTTGTGCAGTATGTCTTTTATCGTTCTTTTTGGCCATGATAATCAATATCTTATATTTAAAGGAGGTCTTTTCTTAAAACTCCCTTATCCCTGACTAAAACTCCTTTTATTATATCACAAATATAAAAACAATAAAAGGAGTTATGATATTATGTTATACTATATTCCTGACTAAAACTCCTTTTATTAAACGCCATACCTGACCAAAACTCCTTTTATACCTGACCAAAACTCCTTTTATTCGAGAAGTACCTTATATAATACTATATTGTTTTACTACTATATAGTTTGTTGACCAAATTTGAATTTTTAGAATCTTGAAATTTGGTTTTCCACCCACTCCTTCGGCTTGCGTCGCTGCGCGCACGCTTAAAAATCTTTGAGAGGGCGTTAGCATTGAATTTTGAAAAATGAAAAACAAACAAATTTACTGAAAGGGAAAAAGAATGTTGCGATTTTAACTAAATTGTTAGTTAAATAACTTTATTAATAATAAGTAATATTTTATTTATTTTTTAGCCCTATACAATATCTATACATGTACATTTACAGTATACTGTAAATTGTATACCTGCATATGAACTATATAACCTTGAAAGAGGCTGCAAATGCTACTGGTTTAAACGAAACAACTATTCGTAGACTTTGCAAGAAAGCAGATAGCAAACCATATATTAGACTAAGAAAGGGGAAAAATGGCTCGTTATACACGATCCAAACCAATTACCTTTTTGATAAGTACCCTCCTAAAAAGGCTCCGGATAAAGTAGATGAAAATAGGGTATACACTCCTGCAAATGTAGAGCCTATACAAGGGTATACACTAGACTATACGCCTTTATTGACTGTTAAGGATGAGCTTATTCAAGTTTTGAAGGATGAAATCAATTATTTAAGAGAGGAGAACAAAGGTTTACGGGAAGAAAATAAGGAGCTTAAATTATTGCCAGCAGCACATAGTACGACTAAGGAAGCAGATCCCAAAAACACGAAAATCATTTTGGCATCGGGTTTTTGGGTAAGTAGTTATATCGGGCTAAATTTATATTGGACAAAGGCCAAAATCGTCTCGGTATTATCATTGAAAACAAGCGTACAGATAGGTTCTAGTAAATATGGCTTTAAAATTCGAGTGGGACATGGGAAATTCAAAACATGTAATAGATGACCACCCTGAAAGAGAAAACACAGTCCAGGAAGTTGAAAGTGTGTTTTCTGATCCGAACTTTATCATTGTTCCGGATAAAATAGACGAACATGGTGAGCAGCGATACAGCGGTGTAGGTGTAGGGAATGATAAAGACGAAAAATTTGTAATATTCGTGGTAAGAAATGGCAGCATAAGGCCAATAAGCTGCAGGAGAGCAAACAAAAAAGACAGGATCAGATATTATGAAAACATCATCAAAAACATCTAAGGCATACATTAAAAATGCTCTTTCAGAAAAAGAGATAGATGCTGCTTCAAAGGCTTTTTCTGAACATAAAGGACCATTTCTAAATTTATCGGAGGTCTTAGAGGTTGAAAAGTCAAAGGTTAAACAATCTGTGTAGCTATTCGATAATTGGCTAATGGAAATGCTATTGCCAATTAAGTTTGAGAACGGAAAACACCGAACAACCTATCTACCAGACTCTTTAAGAGCCTGGTTATTTTTTGTAGGAAAATTTAGTTTTGTGTGTCGTATTTAAGTTGTTATTTTTATAAGCAAGAAGGAATTACGCTGCGCGATAATTCTTCTTGCTCTGCGAGGCAAAAAAATTGATTTTCAATCAATTAAAAAAATAAAATACAGAAATCAGTATATATAAAATATATTTTCTCTTAATAAATGTGTTTTAAGTATTAATAAAGCCATTTTTGATATATCATATGATATATTCATGTATGGAAAAGAAGTACAATAAGTCAGTCCGTTTTACGGACACGACCGACGAGAAATTTGGTAAAATCGCCGAAAAGCTGGGGCGTAGCAAGCAGGATCTACTTGCTGAAATGGTCGACTATTTTTACAAGTCTAAGAAAGACCCGGCTGATCTGAGCGACGAGATTTTGAAGAAAGAGCTCGGTCAGGGGATTAACCGGATCATTAGTTTTATCAAAGTCCAGGAAAAGGATATCCTAGCGCCGATGCTTGCAGAACAAAAGATACAGATGGAGCAGATCCAGGGATTGGGTACTGAGTTCGAAGCATTTTTGAGATGCTTCCGGAAGGAAAAATGCGGGGTAAATTTGTTAGCCTGGCTACTGAAATGATTAAAGCTTCAAATGGAAGCAGAGAGGTGCTTTTAGAGGTACAGAAGAATCAGAAGGAGGTCTATGCCATGCTAAGGGGGAAGGGGCGGTTACAGGATCATTATATCAAGATCATAGAACATTACATCCAGATCCGGGAAGGGTTAAATTCTATTACCCAGGCCAGACTTGTGAAAGATCTTCAGGACGAAACACGCCGGCAACTTAAACAGATCTGATCATGGCACACGTAAATATTACCGCCAGTGAAACGGGCGGTAACACCGGCAGCTGCGGACAACTGACCGATTATTTAGAAAAGGAAAATCAGAAGCTGGGTAAAAATGAATTATGGTTTGACCAGGGCCGGGATGATATCGGGCCCGACCAGGTTAAATCTGGAATTGACAACAATGTGGCCAAGCTTAAAAAGGCCGAAGCAAAATTCTATCTGATCAATATTAGCCCTTCCGGAAAGGAGCTCGACCACATTGGCAATGATCCGCAGAAGCTGAAAGCCTATGCGCGAGAAGTGATGAAAGAGTATGCGGAGAATTTCAATAAAGGGCTATCTGGCAAGGATATTAAGTATTACGGCAAAATCGAATACAACCGGTATTATACCCACGAAGATCCAGAAGTAAAGCAAGGTCTACGTAAGCGTGGTGAAGTGAAAGAAGGGAATCATATGCATGCGCAGTTGATAGTAAGCCGGAAGACGGCAGATAATGGCCGCCTGATCAGCCCGATGACCAACCACCGGGGTGGGGGTGGCAACGCCCGGCACAGCCAAAAATTCGGGCAGTTTGACCGGCTGAATTTTACAGGGCGCTGTGAGAATGCCTTTGATCGGACGTTCTCGTATGACCGTGAGCTAACTGAAACCTTTAAATACCGGAAAGCAATGTTAAATGGAAGTGTGCATGAACGCGCTGATATGATTGTGGCCGAGCGGAGCCTTCAGACTAAGCAGGCCAAAGAGCAAAGCCAGGCTTTGGAGCAGAACAAAAGGGAAATGAAAGAGCTGGTGCAACAGCCGGAAATCAAGCCCCGGCAGGAACAGCAAAAAAATAGGATTCGGGTTTGGCATGTGACCTACTAAACCCGAGCCCTATTTGATATGTTTATATACAATTACTCTCTGTAAAATTCTCTTAAAGCTCTTTTAGCTTCTTCATCTCTCAGATTAACCGCAGTATATGAGGTTTTTCTTACAAATGGGCTGAAATACACGTTAAGCAACTAACTGTTTAGTTTTGGCTTTCTCAATGGCCGCAAACCCTTGCCTCCAAGATCCGGGTCAGCATTAAAGGAGTATTTCCCCAGCCGGTTGATATGTGCAAAATGGGCAGGAGAATAAACTCCAAGTCATTTTCGTCAATCTGGTAGCCGAGGGAACTCCAGTAAATGAAGTCCCCTCTAACTGTCATTGCCTAAGTGTATAGTCTGATGATTTCCGAAGCTCTATTTTTATTAGCACTAACAGCAAAGTGAAATAAGATGTTATAATTCGCTACTATCCTCTATAGTCGCTGTTGGTGCATTTTTCTTTACAGAGTCAATCCCATTGCTCATTCCCGAAAGGCTTTCATACATTTCGCTGCTTCCAATTACTTGGCCGTTTGCAGCTTTGAGATTGAAATAATATTTACCATTCGAAGAGGTCTTCTTGTCGTAACGATTGTCCTGCGATGAGTTTGTCTTCACTGACTCTATGCCATTCAAGCAAGCCGTCTTTGCTTTGTAACCCTCACTGGTTAAAATGGTTTGACCGTTATTTGCCTTCAAATCAAATTGAAACTCGCCGTTCTTTCGGAGAATGATAACAAATTTGCTCATAGAAAATTGGGGTAAATCATAGTTTATTTTGAGAGATATATTTCATCAGAACAGAACTACCTAATCCTTTTTGACGAAAGTTTTAGCCGGTTTGCAGCCTTGACAATCATAAATATCACCCAGGCAATGATCAAAAACTGAATTAGCACCTGAATAAAATTGCCGTATTTGATGGCCACCTCCAGGTGTTTCTCCCACGGCGTCTTTAAGAACCATTTTGAGTTGTGTGAAGTCTACACCACCAATGATTACCCCGAGGATAGGATTGATGATATCTTCTACCA